>JAVJVN010000010.1 GCA_040221055.1 Rhodothermales bacterium
AAGGCCATCAAAGTCAAGAGCCGAGGCTTCCGCAACAAGAAGCGGTTTGCAGATGCCATCTACTTCCATCTGGGAGGCCTTGACCTCTACCCTGCAGGGGCTCGATGAACGGCGCTACCCACACGAACAATCGTAGAGCCACTTTTGTGGGCGGTCGAGCTCCGCCTGGGCAAAATAGGCCGACGCTTTTCTGAGGATCTCATTGGCGTGTCGCAACTCCTTGACCTCACGCTCCAGCTCCTTCACCCGTTCACGTTCACCGGTGGTCGTACCAGCTCGTCTGCCTTCGTCATATTCCGATTGACGGACCCATCTTCGAAGGGTCTCCGCCGTACAGCCAATCTTCTCGGCGATCGACTGAATCGCTGCCCATTGCGACGTGTATTCATGCGCGTGATCGAATACCAAACGCACTGCTCGCTCCCGGACTTCCGGGGCGTACCTCAAAGAACCTGCTTTTGCTTTCATGACTCCAATCTCTCATATTTTGGAGTCTCCAGCAAACCCGGGGCGGTTCAGGCTGCCACGTTAGAATTTGTGGTTGAAGATGTGCAATCACCCGATTCCCGCCTTCTTGAGACCATCCGGGAGGATAAACGTCTCGAACCACTCCCGGGTGGGCAGATGGACGGACTGGCGGAGGGCGGGGTCCAGGTCCAGCAGGCGGCGGGCAGCCGAGCGGGCGGCGTCCAGCAGTTCGCCGTCCTCGGCGAGGTCGGCCAGGCGGAATGCGGGCAGGCCGCTCTGACGGGTACCGAAAAAGTCACCGGCCCCGCGGATGCGCAAATCGATCTCGCTGAGTTCGAACCCGTCCTCGGTGCGCGTCATGGCTTCCAGCCGGGTGCGGGCGTCAGCGCTCCGCTTGAAGTCGGACATGAGCACGCAGGTCGACGCGTGCACGCCCCGGCCCACGCGGCCGCGCAACTGGTGGAGTTGGCTGAGCCCGAACCGCTCGGCGTGCTCAATGACCATGACGCTGGCGTTCGGCACGTCGACCCCCACTTCAATGACGGTCGTGGATACCAGGATGCCGGTCTCGCCGGCCACGAAACGGGCCATGGCCGCCTCTTTCTCGGCGGACTTCATGCGTCCGTGAACCAGATCCACCCCCGCATCCGGAAACGCCGCGCTCAGTTCGGCAAATCCCGATTCGGCGTCCTTCAAATCCAGCGTTTCGCTTTCCGCCACGAGCGGATAGACAACGTAGGCCTGCCGCCCGGCCGCCAGCTCGCGCCGCAGCAGGGCGTGGAGTTCTTCGCGGCGGCTGTCCCACAGCAGGACGGTTTCAATGGGTTGGCGGCCGGGCGGCCGCTCGCGCATGACGGTTACGTCCAGGTCACCATACAGCGTCAGCGCCAAGGAGCGCGGAATGGGCGTCGCCGACATGAGCAACACGTGCGGGCGCTCCCCTTTTTCGTACAGCACCGCCCGCTGCTCCACGCCGAACCGGTGCTGTTCATCGACGACGCAAAGCCCCAGGGAGCGGAACGCGACGCCTTCCTGGATGACGGCATGCGTACCGACGACAATCGAGACCGACCCGTCGGCCAGGCCCGTCAGGGTGTCGCGCCGTACGGCCGTCGGCGTCGAGCCGGTGAGCAGTCCCACCCGGACGCCAAGCGGTTCGAGCAATCCCACCAGCGTACGCGCATGCTGCTCGGCCAGGATTTCGGTGGGCGCAAGGAAGGCGGCCTGATACCCGGAGTCGGCCGCCATGAGGGCGGCGGCTGCGGCGATGACTGTTTTCCCACTTCCCACGTCGCCCTGCAGCAGCCGGTTCATCCGGCTGCTGCTGCCCACGTCCGAGCGGATATCGGCCAAGGCCTGCTCCTGCGCGGCGGTCAGGCGGAACGGCAACGCATCGTCCAGGAACGACGTCACGAGCGTCCCCCCGGTTACCAGCTCCGGCCCGGCCTCCCGTTTCACGCGGCCGCGCACGGCGGCCATCATCAACTGGAAAAAGAACAATTCCTCGAATTTCAGCCGCCGACGGGCATGGTCCAGTTCCTCCTGGGACTTCGGAAAATGGATGGCGCGGCGGGCCACACGGCCCTCCATGAGCGCCAGCTGCGAGACGAGCGTCGCCGGCAAATTGTCCGTCCACTCCTCGCCCCGGTCCCGGATGAGCGCGTGGAGCATCCGGCGGAACGTGCGGCTGGTGAGGCCTACTTCCTCGAACGCGGCATGCCCCGGATAGACGGCGATGATCCGGCCGGTATCCAGCGCCGGCCCCTTTTCGTCCAGCAGGTCGAATTCGGGATGCGGCATGGACCACCCGCCGCCGTACTTGGACACCTTGCCGTGGAACGCCACCTGCTGGCCGGTCTTGAACACCGATTCCACCCATTTGACGCGCTTGAACCAGACGCAGGTCAGGACACCAGACGCATCGGCCACCACGAGTTCATACCGCCGGCCCCGGCGGCCGGGGATGCTGCCCTTCACCTTGACCGTTCCCACGACGGTCACCGCGCCGACGTCGCCGTGTATCTTCCCGATGGGGACCACGTTCGTCCGGTCCAGGTACTTGCGAGGATACCACGTGACCAGATCGTTCAGCGCCGCTATGCCATGGGCCTCAAGGACTTCCGCCCGCCGATCGCCGACTCCCCCGAGGGTGCGTATGGACTCGGACAGGACGCGGCTGGACATGCTCAGGGATACTGCCAGGTGAAGAAATCAACGCGGGGCGTGGGCTCCAACACGGATACCGCGTATTCCACGCGGCCGTCAGGATATTCCCGCACCGCGAGGTCCGTCGGATAGTAGTTCTTGTTGAATCCGGGGTCGGGCTGGGTCAGAATGTACTGAAGATGCCCCGCGCGGTCATAGATGTCAATGCGCAGCCAGCCGGGACGCATGTTCAGGACATGGATGCCCCGGGGCTGGAAGGCGGCCGATGCGCTCAGCATGGGCGGCTCGTGCGTATCGCCCTGCACGAATTGCCGCGTCCGGGCCAGCATGGGCGAATCGAAGCCCGCCAGGCGGAGCGAGTCGAGCGCCCCGGCCCAGAGGTGCATCTGGGGCAGGTAGGCCGAGAGGCTGCGGATGGTGTCGCCCTCAACGCGCAAGAGTCCCGCGTGCCGCCACGCCTCTCCCGTCAGGCCCACCGACTCGACGGCCTCGCCGGTCCGGGGGTCGAGCCGGGCCAGGTAGCTGTCGAACTCGTCGGCCGCGATCTTGATGGCCCACACGGAATCGTTGGCCGCCGCGTAGCGGAGTCCGCCCCGTTCCGGAAGCCGACCGCCGAGCGCCACATCTACGGTGTCGCCGTCCGGCGCAATGCGCCACATGGTGTGGCTGGAGGGTTCGAATACAAGCGCCGTGTCGGCGGCAAACCCGGCCAGGTACGGAAAGGTGTCGGTCCGGCGGCGCAATTCGCGCAGCACCCGTTCCCCGGGCGCACCGACACCTGCTGCGTTCTTTTCGCCGGATTCAACACGGTATACCGAGCCCGTTCCGGTGTCTGTCATCCAGAGGGTACCGTCCGCGGCAAAGCCGACCGTTCGGGGATGCACCAGATCCGGCGTCGCGAGGGTTCCCGCCACGCGGAGCGTGTCCACCGGCAGCTCGGCCGCCAACTCGCGCGACAGGCTGTCGGCCGGGAACAGCGCCCGCGACTCGGTCCGATTGCAGGCGGAAGGTAGGCAGCCCGTCAGCGACAGGGCCAGCAACAGGAACAACGGTGTGCGGAGGGTGATCATGCGCAACCCAACGCCTGACTTCCTTGGCGGTGCCCGGCCGCCAGAACGTTTACTGGACTATGCAGCACACCATTAATTGACCACAACACTTCGTGTGGAT
The DNA here is from genome assembly GCA_040221055.1 of Rhodothermales bacterium. Taxonomy (NCBI): domain Bacteria; kingdom Pseudomonadati; phylum Rhodothermota; class Rhodothermia; order Rhodothermales; species Rhodothermales bacterium. The sequence continues at coordinate 3,805 of JAVJVN010000010.1, forward strand.
ACCACATGATCGAATTTACCACGAAGGTAGTACGTTCCTGTAGGCAAATGGGGGATCGACGAGAATGTAGTTTCTCCGATCGGGACTACTCCGGAATGCAGAGAGTGGACCTTCCTGCCCAGCACGTCAAAGAGTTCCATAGAAACCTCCATCGGCTTGGGCACGATAACCCGCACTTCAAAGATACCGTCACTCGGGTTTGGATATACAGCCCATGAAAGATCGTTTGACAGTGAAGGAGGGTTTCTCTTCGCTGGAGGCCTTGGTGTCGTCAACACCGTCGAAAGACCCCTGACGAAATCCACGTCTTGGCGAAGCTTGCGAATGGAGTCCCAATTATCCATGCCCTGCGACCAAACGACGGCAATCGAGGCTGTGTAAACTTCATCAGGTGCCAGCGAGAATGGTCCGATACTTCCAAGCATCCGTTGTCGTTCTATACCAGCTGTCGAACCCTCCCCATCGGTGTTCATCATGGACCAGAATTCTGATTCGATCGGGTCACCCGGATACATAAACTTTGTTTCTTTACCAGAATCCGTCCGCAAGTAACCCCCAGCCCCGCCCTCGACAAGTGGTTGAGGAACCGGGGCTAGATATCTTACGAACGGCCATTCACCAGTAAGCCACTGGAACATATAATTGCTGAACACGAGCAAGTTGATCTCTCTGTACAGTGGCATCGTACTTGAGAACGCACGTTCAATGACTGAGGAGCGAGAGTCCTCTTTGTATGAGTGTGCCAAGACGGTGACACCAACCGCGGGTGGCTGATTACCATAGTCTTCATTGGCACTATTATGACTATACAAGTACATCATTCCACGTGTCGTATCTGTGCCTATATACCAATCTTGTTGGTCTCTACTCTCCACTTTCCATCCAATAAAAACACTATCGATTGAAACGAGGTTTTTGTTGCGTACCTCATACCTGTAAAATGTCGTGTTACCCAACACCCCCGGATTCTCGAACACATACGCCATTCCTGTTACTTCAACACCGACTGGATCACTGCGCGTACTCTGATGTCGATTCCCGCGGTCGTTCATCAGCCACCACAACATTTCGTCTCCGTACATGCGCGGGGTATCTCCATCAAAAGGCTGATACCCTGGGACTCCGTTCACATCGTCATATTCGGCTCCGACATTGACTGGCCACGCGCTCACATCTGGTCGCACGGTAGCATGGCCTGCAAGCACATCGTCTTCGTATTGGACGCGATAAATCCTGTCGAACGTATTGCAATTTGTGGGGGCAGTTTCGCCCGACAACGGCCCGGGCCAGAATTCGTTGTATTCTGACTGCCCCCCGAATACGGTACCCGCCTCCCGAACATCACCGTCGGTTGCAGAGGCAATCCAGATGCCCATATGTTCCAGCGCATGCTTACCGGACCCACGAGGAACCTCATATCCAAGAGAATCTCCATTGGTAAAGAGTTCCCCATTGTTGAATACCTGGGCGCTGACATTTCCTGTTGACAAATACGAACTACTGCTTGCCGCCAAGCACGACCCTGTCTCTGATGAGTACGTCTGCGCGAGGACGCTTTGGCATGCGAAAAACAGTAACAGGCACACCGAACCCACCAACGCAAGATACAATCTGTCATATTGTACGCCGGGACCCGTATGCCTACATGCAGTATGCATGAAGTGATGTCGCATTGCCTAGTTAATAAATACAAACGGCCTGGAACGCACTTGTCCCCCCTGAATTACACGAACAATATACGTCCCGCTATTCAGAGCAGGGGTCGTGTTCCGGAGGTTCCAAGTGTACTGATGGTCTCCTTCCTGCTGGTGTGCACGGTCAACAAGAGTTGACACCCTTCTTCCAAGGGCATCATAGACGCCAATCAGTACGCTCCCGGCAATATCTACGCGGTAAGAAATACGAATTTCGCCATTGGAAGGATTCGGATGAACGGATAGGCCAGAGTGCGCTACCACGTCATCTACGAGTTCCGAACCGTCCACCTCAATGGACGGCGGTGGTGGAGCGCTATTTCCTTTGCTCAATGAGGTGCTGCCACCATCATTGTACGTTCTAAAGCTACTGCCAAGCTCTGCAGTGAAATTCTTGGAGAACTTGATCGTATTGTTCCTGACAATGAATTTTACATGGGCCGGGCTTTCAATTGTAAATGAATTGTCGATGTTGATATTGGACTCCCCAATGTATGTTGTCGAATGAGAAATAGAAGTCGCGGGAGGTATAGGGCTACTCGAATCAACAATTGTAAACCGCACATATGGTACGTTAGGCTGCCATGCTGAAAGAAAGTTCTCGTGGGGACCCTCCAATTTATCATTATGCGTATTGATGTATGATACAAACTCGTACGAACCGCTCACTAGACCATCAGATACATAATCCGCGGTACCATAACTTCCCCCAATCCACTGCCCAGTGTCTGTTCCAGATTCAGGATCATGCCTTACTGCGTCAGTCCTCGTAGTATTTGACCCCTGATCGAGAGTGCCACCAATAGGAGCTTCACCGGTTGGGGAGAATGGAATCGACAAGCTAAGACTCAGGGTTCCGTTCCAAGCATCATTAATTCCTTGGTTAAACTTGCCTGCAACATACGAATTGGATCCGTTATATCGAAGACTGTCAATTCCGGTATTATTAGTTGCAGAGGGATTTCCGAATTCATCACTTCCAAATATATAGAGGCCGAAATAGTACGCATGCTTCAGAAAATCATCCCATAACGGATCTGTTTTAGTAAAATTAGGCCATGTATTTCTGAATGTTGTTTCGTCCACATTCTCCCACGTATAGTTATTCTCGTACGCTCCATTAAATATGTCGAAATATACCCAATTGTAAAAGTCACCCTCAGGATCAGCCTCGTTTCCATATGGCTCAAAGGCCCATTCATCAAACGGCTGCTGGGTGTAGCCCATCTCTGCCGTAACCAGCAGGTCTCCGTTAGCGGCAAGTGAAACCACCGCGTTCTGACCTTCCGCTGGCGGTACAAAAAACAGCACGATTGCGGCCTGCATGAGACCAATCTTACTTTCTATTTTTCTCATTGAGGCTTCTCCAATTCTTCAGTAGCCAACAGGGCAATCTTGGTCGCGGGTCTATCATCTAGTCTCGACACGGAGCCAAACGACCACTTCCTGAATTGTGATTAATTCTGACCAGCCGACTCTGGCAGATCGATTCCCGCTCCACGAACTGCCGCTTGAAGAGCCTCGATCTGAGCCTGTTGTTCCTGAATCACAGCTATCAGTACAGGTATTAACTCAGTGTAATTGACGGCGAGAGCGTCCATAGTGCGGCCATTCATGACGCCATCATCATCAAACCCAACATGGGTGACACTCCGTACTGCATTGGGAAAGATTTCCTGCACCTCCTGTGCAACCAATCCAATTTGCTGTCCTTCCGGAAGTTGCATGTCTGGAAATCCCAAGGCATCAACCTCGCCAGGAAGCAAATATTCGTAGGTCTTTGGTGATAGCCTCATGACGTTTTCAAGGGAAGCTCGTCTTGAAAGCGTCACAATATTTTTCTTCAGTCGACCATCCGACCCTTGATACGTCCCACCGTTCGCAAACGTACTCCCGTTGAAATAGGCAGCATATGTACTGGTTGCACCCGTTGCAGACGCCCATAGCCCGTACGCGATGGAGTTTCCCTGAGCACTCGCGCGGACGCCGTATGCATTTGTGCTAGCCGATGCTACCGCATTGACGCCATAGCTGGATGTCCCATCGTCCGCCGATGCGTATACAGCCGTGTTCGTCCCGGCAGATTCTGCCTCTGTGTACAAGCCGTAATTTGTCGTAGCACTCCCTTGCGAGGCGATTCGTATACCATATCCTGTTGACGACGCGTAATTGTTGCTGACGCGCAATCCAACGCTCAACGATGTGGTGAGGTCAAATTGGTAAGTTGAGCTTGGGGTCGCGGATCCAATTCCAATGCGCCCGCTGCTGTCGAGCTCAATCTGCGCGGCCGCTGGGTTCGTAAGCCCCAGCACCAAAGCAACAATCACCTAAGCTGTGCGATTCTGACGTACGGACACAAAAAACCCGTTGGGCTAAGTTGCATATAATTGGTATCTTGATGGTGCGAACAAACAAGTTCCATGCAACACCCAACGGGTTATGTCCAATATCCGGAACAGCACC